>NZ_JSYI01000030.1:0-1042 GCF_001023515.1 Diaphorobacter sp. J5-51
AAAGGCGCTGTTCGCGTTAAGTATTGATGAGCTGTCGACCAAGGGCCGATGCGATGAACTGCGCAGGCGAAATCCCGTCTTTGAACCATGTCAGGAGCCGCTGCCAGGCCAAATAGTTGGGCAGGTACTTGGTGGCGACGCCACGCAACTCGCAATTCAGCCAGCCCTTGAGGCGTGAGTGATAGCCGTTGACAGTCTGGACGTGGAATGAGGGGTTCTGTGGTGAGCCATGCTTGGACGCGCTGAACATCTTCAGCGTGACGCCCAGTTCGCGCGGCAGCGCGTAATAGGCCGAGTTACCGTCGGAACACACTACGGTGTCAGGACGCACCAGCGGTCGGAGCGTGGCCACCAGTTCTTTGCCGTTCATGGCAGGCATAACCCGGTCAGCTGTGTGCTGCTGGCCACGGGCCCGGGCTATGAGGACGGGAACCTGCTCCTTGGAGAGTCCCCGCTTTGATGCTTTGCCCCCGCGCTTGCGGGCTTCGCGCGGTAGATTCCGCTCGCCTTTGCGGGAGTGCAGAAAGTAGGTCTCGTCCACCTCCAATAAGCCCTCCAGAGCCTTGGGCTGCTGCGGAACGACGGCAGTAAGGAAGCGATGGCGCCACCGGAAGGCGGTGGAGACCGCCACACCGGTGTCGGCAGCGGTATCGCGAACCGTCATTCCAGACGCCATGCAGGCGGCATTAGCGGCCAGCCGTTCCTTGCGACGCAGGCGAGCCAAGGGCGTATTCGTTGTTACGCCGGATGTGCGGTTGCAATCGCGGCAGAGATACCGCTGTAACCCATGAGCTCGACCGTTTTTGACGACCGAGAGACTGCCGCAGTGGCGGCAGCATACGAGGCCGCGAGCCTCGTCCAGCGCACGGAAGGACTCCAGGGCCGCTTGTCGTTGTTCAATGGCCTGAGCCAACTCTTTGAGCTGGTCCAGGGTCATGTTTCCTATCTTGCCTAGAACGCGCTGGAAGTGGTCGAGTCGCATCACTGCCTCCCTTGCTGGACAACAGTATGGACGAAATCAATACGTAACGCGAACAGCGCC
>NZ_JSYI01000031.1:0-5335 GCF_001023515.1 Diaphorobacter sp. J5-51
AAGTCATGACCCCGCTGGCGGACAAGCTGGGCGCGGCCATTGGCGCCAGCCGCGCAGCGGTGGACGCGGGCTACGCCCCGAACGATCTGCAGGTGGGGCAAACGGGCAAGATCGTTGCGCCGCAGCTGTACATCGCGGCGGGGATCTCGGGGGCCATCCAGCACCTGGCAGGGATGAAGGACAGCAAGGTGATCGTGGCGATCAACAAGGACCCGGAGGCGCCGATCTTTGCGGTGGCCGACTATGGGCTGGAGGCCGATCTGTTCCAGGCCGTGCCGGAACTGGTGAAGGCTCTGTAAGCCGCTGCGCCGGCAAAAAGGCATCGCTTGCGATGCCTTTTTTTTGATCACATTCGTACCGTTTTGAGTTGGAGACACCCATGAGTTACACCGCCCCCGTCAAGGACATGCTGTTCGCCATCGAGCACTTGGCACGCATCGACCAGGTCGCGCAGATTCCCGGTTTCGAGGACGCTGGTCTGGACACGGCAGCTGCCGTGCTGGAAGAATGCGCGAAGTTCAACGAGGGCGTGGTGGCTCCGCTCAATGTGGTTGGCGACGAGAAACCCTCCTGGTTCAAGGATGGTGCCGTGACCACCACGCCGGGCTTCAAGGAGGCCTTCAGCCAGTTCGCCGAAGGCGGCTGGCAGGGCTTGCAGCACCCTGCCGACTTCGGCGGCCAGGGCCTGCCCAAGACCATCGGCGCGGCCTGCGTGGAAATGCTCAACAGCGCCAACCTGAGCTTTGCGCTGTGCCCGCTGTTGACCGATGGTGCCATCGAGGCGCTGCTCACGGCCGGCAGCGACGAACTCAAGGCCACCTACCTGGAAAAGCTGGTCACGGGCGAGTGGACCGGCACCATGAACCTGACCGAGCCGCAGGCAGGCTCCGACCTGGCGCTGGTGCGCACCAAGGCCGACCCCCAGGCCGACGGTACGTACAAGGTCTTCGGCACCAAGATCTTCATCACCTATGGCGAGCACGACATGGCCGAGAACATCGTGCACCTGGTGCTGGCGCGCGTGGCGGGTGCACCCGAGGGCGTGAAGGGCATCAGCCTGTTCGTGGTGCCCAAGTTCCTCGTGAACCAGGATGGCAGCCTGGGCGCGCGCAACGACGTGCATTGCGTGTCCATCGAACACAAGATGGGCATCAAGGCGTCGCCCACGGCCGTGCTGCAGTACGGTGATAACGGCGGCGCCATCGGCTACCTCGTGGGAGAGGAAAACCGCGGCCTGGAATACATGTTCATCATGATGAACGCCGCGCGCTACGCCGTCGGCGTGCAGGGCATCGCGGTGGCCGAGCGCGCCTACCAGAAGGCCGTGCAGTATGCGCGCGACCGTGTGCAAAGCCGCCCCGTAGATGGCAGCGTGGCCGGCAGCGCCGCCATCATCCACCACCCCGACGTGCGCCGCATGCTGATGACCATGCGCGCGTACACCGAGGGTTGCCGCGCCATGGCCACCACGGCCGCTGCGGCCTACGACGCCGCGCACCACCATCCCGATGCCGAGGTGCGCAAGCAGAACGCGGTGTTCTATGAATTCATGGTGCCACTGGTCAAGGGCTACAGCACCGAAATGAGCCTGGAAGTGGCCAGCCTGGGCGTGCAGGTGCACGGCGGCATGGGCTTCATCGAGGAAACGGGCGCTGCGCAGTACTACCGCGACGCGAAGATCCTCACCATCTACGAAGGCACGACCGCCATCCAGGCCAACGACCTGGTGGGCCGCAAGACGGCGCGCGACGGCGGCCAGACGGCCAAGGCGATCGCCGCGCAGATCGAGGCCACCGAGGGCGAGTTGCGCGCCAGCGGCACGGCCGACGCTCAAGCGGTGGCCCAGCGCCTGGCTGCCGCACGCCAGGCATTCCTGGAAGTGGTGGATTTCATCGCCGGTGGCGCCAAGGCCCACCCCAACGACGTGTATGCGGGCAGCGTGCCCTATCTGATGCTGGCCGGCAATCTGGTGGCGGGCTGGCAGCTGGCGCGCGCGTTGCTGGTGGCGCAGGAGCTGTCCGCCAAGGGACAGGACGTGGCCTTCATGCAGGCCAAGATCGCCACGGCGCGCTTCTATGCCGACCACCTGCTGACCAAGGCGCCGGGCCAGCGCGACGCAATCGTGCACGGCGCGGCCAGCGTCACGGCTCTGCCGCTGGAAGCATTCTGAAAATTGCTTCTGTTTTGATAGCTGCTAGCGCTTGCGGGTAAAGCGCTACAGCCCATTTTTATTATGGAGACCGTCCGCATGTCCAAACTGCCCCCAGCGTTGCAGAAACCCTCGCTGCCCGTCATCGGCTCGCCGCTGTTCATCATCAGCAACCCCCAGCTCGTGATCGAGCAGTGCAAGGCCGGCATCGTGGGCTCCATGCCTGCGCTCAACGCACGGCCGGCGGAGCAACTCGACGACTGGCTCGCCGAGATCACCGAAACGCTGGCGGCGTGGGACAAGGCGCATCCCGAGTCGCCCTCCGCTCCGTTCGCCATCAACCAGATCGTGCACAAGAGCAACGACCGGCTGGAGCACGACATGCAGGTCTGCGCCAAGTACAAGGTGCCGATCGTCATCACCAGCCTGGGCGCGCGCGAGGACGTGAACCAGGCCGTGCACAGCTGGGGCGGCATCGTGCTGCACGACATCATCAACAACAAGTTCGCGCACAAGGCCATCGAGAAGGGGGCCGACGGCCTCATCGCCGTGGCGGCGGGCGCGGGGGGGCACGCAGGGGTGAAGAGCCCGTTTGCGCTGATCCAGGAAATCCGCCAATGGTTTGACGGTCCGCTCGCGCTGTCGGGCTCCATCGCCTCGGGCGGCGCCATCCTGGCCGCGCAGGCCATGGGCGCGGACTTCGCCTATATCGGCTCGGCCTTCATCGCCACGCACGAGGCGCGCGCCATCGATGCGTACAAGCAGGCCATCGTCGAGGGCAACTCCGACGACATCGTCTACAGCAATCTGTTCACGGGTGTGCACGGCAACTACCTGGCGCCGTCGATCCGCGCGGCAGGCCTGGACCCCGACAACCTACCGGAGTCCGATCCGAGCAAGATGAACTTCGGTGGCGACGCCAAGAAGGCATGGAAGGACATCTGGGGCTGCGGCCAGGGCATCGGCAGCATCACCGAGGTCACTTCGACGGCTGAACTCGTCGCGCGCCTGCGCCGCGAATACCAGCAAGCGCGCGAGCGCCTGGCCCTGGGCTGATGCCCGCGCGGGGCTGCCACGTAGCCCCGTTGGCCCAACGGCGCCCCAGGGGCGCCGTTTTTGTTGATGCGCGTGCGCTGTGTAGCGGTCAGCAGCATCAGCGCAAAAGGCGCAAAATCTCGGGCTTGCCCGTTTACCGTGAACCTCCGTCGCAGGCTTGCTGCCTTGCTGCCGGCACGGGGTTCCTGTTTTGGATGTCCCAGCACACCCCGTCTCATGCCTCCCGCAGTGCGTTGATCGACTGCACCAAAGGCCTGGCCTGCGCCGCCATCGTCTGGCACCACCTGGCGTTCTACGGGCCCATGTCCGACGTGGCGCGCCAAGCGGTGCCGGGGTTGATCGACTGGCTCTACGAATACGCGCGCATGGCGGTGCAGGTGTTTCTGGTGCTGGGGGGCTTCCTGGCAGCGGCCAGTCTGGCGCCGCAGGGGCTGGCGCGCTTTACCGACCCTGCCCAGCGCATCGCACGGCGCTTCGTGCGCCTGGTGGTGCCCTACGCGGTGGCGCTGGTGATCGCCATCGTCGTGCAGGCGGCCGTGCAACCGTGGTTCGACCACGCCTCGGTATCCGACGTGCCGGACCTGGGCCAGTTGCTTGCGCATGCGTTGCTGCTGCAAAGCGTGCTGGACGAGGAGTCGCTGTCGGCCGGCGTGTGGTACGTGGCCATCGACTTTCAGCTGTTCGCCCTCACCACGCTGGTCCTGGCTGGCGTATCACGCGCGGCGGTGGCGCTGCGCGCGCGTGGTATGTCCCGCTACTGGCCCTGGGCCCTGAGCGGCGCGCAGGTACTCGTGGCGACGGGCGTCGCCGCCTCGCTGCTGTACTTCAACCGCGACGCCAATTGGGACGTCTGGGCGGTGTATTTCTTCGGCGCCTATGGCCTTGGCATGCTGGCCTACTGGGCCGTGCAGTCGCCCCGCGCGCTGGGAGCCTGGAGCTGGGCGCTGCTGATCGCGGCGCTGGTGGTGGCGGCGTTGGCACTGGAGTGGCGCCCCCGCATTGCGCTGGCCGGCGTGACTGCGCTGCTGCTGGTGGTGGCCATGCGCAGCCCGGCCATGCAGCGCTGGCAAGGCTGGGCACCGCTCAGCCGGCTGGGGCAGATCTCGTATTCGGTATTCCTCGTGCACTTTGCGGTGTGCGTGCTCGTCAACGCGGTGGAAAGCTACTTCTGGCCGCAATCAGTAGCCGCCGCGATGGCGGGCATGGGCATCGCTTTCGTGCTGTCGATCGCCGCGGGCCACCTGCTGTACGAGCGTGTGGAGCGCCACGTTCCCACATGGCAATCTGCGCTGCGCTGGCAGGCCGGGCTCGTGGGAACCGGCCTGCTGACCACCGCGCTCATGGCAGGCCTGCGCTGACGAAAAAAGGCAGCCAGTCATGGCTGCCTCGGGTCTTGGGTGGTGCGATCGCGCTCAGCGATGCAGTTCACCCGCGTTCTCGGGTTGGAAATCAATGGCGTCCACGCGCACGGTGACCTGGCCGGTGGGGCTGGGCATCTGGAATTCGTCGCCCACGCCCAGGCCCAGCAGTGCGATGCCGACGGGTGCGAACACCGACACCTTGTCGCCCGAGCCGTCCATCTCCTTCGGGTAGACCAGCGTCAGCGTGTTCGTCTTGCCGGTTTCCAGCAGCGTGAAGCGCACGGTGGAATTCATGGTCACCACGTTGGGGGGCATGTCCTTGGGATCGAACACGTCGGCGCGGTCCAGCTCGGCCTCCAGTGCCTCGCGGCCAGGAAAGGGGGCGGTTTGTTTTTCCAGCAGGGCTTCGATGCGCTCCAGGTCCAGGGACGACAGGATGATGTGGGGCTTGCGCTGCATGGTGTGATTCCCTTGTAAACGATGGTGAAAGCGCGTCTGCCGGGCAGCCGCGCTCAAACGGACAAAAGCCCGGGCAACGGGGTTGTCCGGGCCAAGGCATGTTCTCAAAAAAAGCACCAAATTGGGTGCGGAAGTGGTGAATTGTGCGGCCTGGTGCCGCGTTTGCCAAGCGATCTCACACGCGCGCAGTGCGAATTGCGCTGCGCTTGCAGCCCTCCGGCAAATGGCGTAGGCCTTTGGATATTGCCAGAATAACTGTTTATTTATAAGGGGTATCTATTTAGCTCCAGCAGCCCCATTGATACTGTGA